>JACPWC010000074.1 GCA_016197225.1 Chloroflexota bacterium | reverse complement strand
GCATCGAGATAACTCTGGAGGATGAGGGCGGCGGCTTCGGCGTCGAGGGGTAGGTGGCGTTTGCCCTTGCGCTTGCTTCGCAAGCCACCCGCCTCAACCGATGAGAGCGACTCGTCCCAAAACTCAATTGGAATGGACGTGGCCTCGGCCAGCGCCTCGGCCCAGCGTTGGACTTTGCGGCCCTGGTGGCCGGTTTGGCCGTCGTCGCCGGTGGGAAGGCCGACGATGATTCGGGAGACGTTTTGCGCGGCGGCGATGTTGACGATGGTTTCGGCGTCTCCGGCGCGCGAAGTATGCTTGATGATTTGGAATGGCCGGGCAACTAGGCCAGTTTCGTCGCTGAGGGCCAGCCCAATTCTCACATCGCCGTGATCAATTCCTAAGAAACGCACGGTTACTCTTCCGGCTTAATTTCCACTTCAATTCGCCAGGCCAGCCAGGGCATGCGTTGGAACCAATTCGGCCAAATGATCACGCCCGGTTTTTGAGCGACCGGCAGGCTGTTGTAGAGGACGTTGGCGATCTGGTCGGCGGCCTGCCAGCGCGCGCTTTCGCGAACCTCGTCCGGGTTGATGGAAGCGCCGGCTTTGGCGCTGGCAGTGATGTCGAACTGGATGCGTCCGGCTTCGTTAACGATGATGGTGTCGCTCCGGGCAACCGTCAGCGTGTTTGGAATCAGGGCCAGGTTGTCTCCCAACTGCGACTCGATTTGGGCCTGCCCAACCGCGAATGCCTGAGCTTCATCCACAATCGTGACGCCGACCTCGGCCCGCATTTCAAGTTGAAGGCGATCCGCCTTTTCACCCACAAAGCGATCGTAAGTCTCATCCAGAACTCGAACAATGTTGACAGTTAGCACCGGAGCGAACTGGCCCTCTTTCAACCGGGCCAGCAATTCGGCGTAACCTTGCTGGCGGAGTTGGGCCAACAATTCCTCTTTGGCTCGCGCGCGGTCGTCGTCGGTGACGGCGGCCACCTGTTTCACATCGCCGCCTGTTGTCGGGGCGGCGTTTACGACAGCGGCCTGAACGCTCAACGGCCCTTCGACGCTGTTGATCAAACCGGCCTCCACGTTCCCCGCCGGCCCTGGCTCGCTAGACAAAATCGGGGCCTCGCCCACAGCGCCGCGCCTGGCTTCCAACGTCACATCCTTCTGGATGACAAATTGGACCGGGTTGCCGCCGGTGGTTCGCACCGCCGTGCCCGCCGGAATGCGAACGGCCTGGTTGGTGAGGTTGGTAAAAGTGACTGTTCCCCCGGCTTTGGCGGTGGCCTCGTCAACACTGCCGGTGGTGGAGACTTCATTTGAGCCGGTCAGGACGACGGTGACTGTTTTTGCCGGGATGACCCTGGCAGCAGCATCAACTTCCGCTTGAGCCGGGTCAGCCGTAATCGTCATGCCAGCGTTGAGCGTTTGTTGTTGAGGAATGAGCGTGATGTGGGCGGTCGGCAGAGCCAGAGCCAGTAGAATGGTGATGGTGCTGATGGCAATGACAAACACAATGCCACCCGCCAGCCAGCGCACAGCCCGCGACTGTAGCCATTTTGGTTTGGGCCAGGCGAAAAGGGGGCGTTCATCTTCAGGCTCGGCTTTGGGTTTCGGCGGGCGAACGGGGCGGGCGGCGCGACGGAGCCGCCAGGGGTGCAGGTGGCTGTCGTTGACCGAGTCGAAGACGGCGATGCCCAGCGCGTCGGCGTGGTCGCAAACAACCAGATCGGCAGTGACAAAAGCCAGTTTTGCGCCGAGCTTGGCGGCATGGCGTTGTAAAAGAAGAAGATCGAGTTGGCGGTTGAGGCGGCGCACCCGCTGACGTGACGGCCAAACCAGCAGGATGCGGTCAGTTTGCGCCCAGCCGATTTTGTCTCGTGCAGAGTGGTAGTCGTCGTGTGGGTCGAGATAAAGGATTTGCTCTTTCAAAGGTAGTAAATTCAGGCTAGGCGCGTTTGATTTGCTAAAGTGTACTATAATCCTGCCAGTTGACGAAAAACACAACAAATCTTTGCTCAATTTTGACCTGACATCAATATTCTAATCTGTAATTGAACCCCGTTGTAACTTATGAGAGATAACCCTCAACTCAACCCGGCTTCACGTCTGTTCGCCGCAGTGCTGTCTTTGCCTTTGCGGTTGAAGATCACGATTCCCTACATTATCGTGGTGCTTCTGCTGGCCGGCGTGGCTACCTGGCTGGTGAGCCAGGCTTTTGCCCGGACGTTGCAAGACCAGTTCCGCGGCCAACTAGTGGACGGCTTCACGGTGGCGAGCGATGCCGTCTTTCAGACGGAGGCGGATCAACTGGCGAACGTGCGCGCCGTTGGGCGGACGGCGGGCGTGGCTGAGGCGGTGGCGCAACGCGACTCGGCAAAACTGAATGAACTGATCCGGCCAATTGTTGCCAACTATCCAAGCCTGACCATTGTTCATATTTTGGACATTGACGGCAAGGCCATCTACAGCCTGCGGGCTGATGACAACAACAATTTTGTCACGGGCGAGACCACTGATTTCAAATCGTGGGAACCGGTGCAACGTGTTTTGGCGGGCGAAACCGATGCTTTGGGCGACAAGTTTGTGGGAGTGGTTGAGGCGCCGTGGGGGGCGGTGGTGTACACCGTTCGCCCTGTAAAAGACGGGGACACTGTCATTGGCGCAGTGCTGGCAGGAACGCCGCTGGATGATCTGCTCGCCAAAATGAGCAGCGATCCAGATGCAAAGGTGACCATCTTCAAGCGGGATGGCAAAGCGGTGGCAACCACTTTCGACGATGTGTTCCAAATGCCGGCTCTAACGCCGGAAACGGTTGAAGCTGTTGCCGAAGGCAAGCTGAGCCGTTTGCAGAACCGTCTGTTTGAAGTTCCGGGGGAAGAATACAATGAAGTTTTGGGCGCATTGGCTCTACGCGGGCAACCGTCGGGCTGGATGATCGGCGTTGCTCTGCCACGATCGCTTATTGCCCAGAACAGCCAATTTAGCCCCACCGAACTTGCCATCTGGTTCATGATGGGCATCTTGGCCATTATTGGCCTGGGCGTGGTTGTGGCGCAAATTATTTCCGTGCCGGTCTTTGAACTGGTGCATGCCTCCGAGTTGGTTGCCGAAGGCCACCTGGACGTTCAGGTGAAGGAGCATACCGACGATGAGTTTGGCTTGCTGGCCCGTTACTTCAACCGGATGATCCGTGAACTGCGCCAGCGCGAGATCATGAACGAATTATCCGGTAAGATTGCCTCTAAAGAGGTGCGAGACGCGCTACTGGCCGGACGGGTTGACCTGGCCGGCGAGCAGAAATTCGTGGTTTTGCTCTCGGTGGACATTCGCAATTTTGCCACGCTATCGGAGTATTACGGGCCGCAGGAAGTTGTCAACTTTCTCAATAACTACAGCACCCTGGTGATCAACGCTGTTCGGGAACAAGGCGGGACGGTGAGCCGTCTCAACGGCGACAGCATTTTGTCGGCGTTTGGCGCTCCGATTACGACTGAACCTGGCGACTCGGCGCGCCGGGCAATCCAGACGGCGACAATCATACGAGCGCGGCTGGCGGAGCTTAATGCCCGCCGCATTGATAGCGGGCAAATCCCGGTGAAAGTTGATATGAGCCTGCATGCCGGCGAAGTGGTGGCCGGGAACGTGGGGGCGGCGGATCGAGCCGATTACACCCTCGTTGGTGACGCGGCCAAGGACATTGCGCATATTCAGGCTTCGGCTAACAAGGTTGAAGATAGCAACATTTTAACCAGCGAAGCTGTCATTGACCTGCTGGACGATAAAAACTGGGTGATCACGGCAGAGCACGGTGAAGTTTATCTCGGCGATAATAAATCGCTGGTGGCGCGAAAGATAATTGGCACTCGCGCCGCGCTCGAAAGCGTGGAAGGTTGGGTGGGATCGAATCGGAGCCTCGACGTGGTTGAAGCTCTATACCTTTACTGCCGCGGCTTCGGGCTGACGACCATTGCCCGCCTAAAAGGTGTAAGCCAGACAGAAGTTCGCCGTTGGACGGAGCAGGCGGCCAGGCAATTTGAGACTATTAGTGAAACCTTAGGCTCGGAATTTGGCTTGACCCAAAACGAATTGCAACGATTGACTAAGTCCTTAAGCCAGGTGCCAGTCTGACGATAATTGATGCAGGATATTCTGATCATGAAATTCAAATTAAGCAAAGAAGCCTCTTTGTGGATCACGACCGTCACCCTTGCGATTTTGATCAGCTTGCTGATTGTGCAAGGGCTGACGCGCCTGGCCTTTGCTTCGGCTGATCCAAGCCCGCTGTTTGTTTCTCTAAGCCAGTTTGGCGTTATCAGCTACGAAGAGCCTAACAATGCGGACCTGGATTTGAAGCCGCTGGAGGCGGAAATTGCCGCTGAACAACAAAGTGATACGCTGGCAATTGCCAGCGTTGCGGCCAGCCCGGAGCCTCTGGTGCTGGCCACAGGTGTGGTTCAAATTAACAATACCAGTGTTCCCGTGCCCACCCTGGCCTTTACTCTGACGTTCACCCGCACGCCAACTGCTTCGACAACGACCATACCGTCTCAAACGCCATTCTTTTTCAACCCGACAAATACTACAGCGCCAAATCAAGAACCCAGCCTAACGAGTATCTTCAGAACCCGCACGTTTACGCCATCACCGTCTCGCACACCCAGTGACACACCAACGCCGTCGGACACGCCGACAGAGACTCTGACGCCTACGCCCACTGACAGCGACACACCCACACCTACCGACACCTTTACGCCGTCGAATACGCCAACGGACACTTTGACCCCAACCGACACCGACACGCCGATTCCGCCGACCGATACGCCGACCAATACGCCGATTCCGCCGACGGACACGGATACGCCAATTCCGCCGACGGACACGCCAACCGACACGCCGATCCCGCCAACCGACACGCCGACAGATACGCCCACGCCATAATTCACGTTGGCCAACAAAAAGCCCGCCTTCAAACGAAGGCGGGCTTTTTGTCACAGCCACATTTTATCTGGTCAACCACTGCATCGTTTTGCTCGCCAACCGATCCAGCGCCTGCACCGCCAGCGCCAGATGTTCCTCTTTTGTGTCCTCTTCCTTAGTGTGCGAGAGGCCGCGCAGGCTTTGCACGAAGAGCATGATCGTCGGCACGCCGGCGCGAGCAACTTCGGCGGCGTCGTGCAGGGGGCCGCTGGGCAGGCGATGCGCTGTGCCGCACGTCTCGTGGATGGCGGCGTCACACATCTCGATCAGGTCAGGGTGGAACAGGATCGGCTCGATCTGCCAGATTCGTTTCCACTCCACATCAACTTTTTCCTCTTTCGCAAATCGCTCGCTTGCCTCTTTCGCTTCAGCCAGCATCTTCGCCAGCGAGTCGGCGTTGAGGTGACGCTGATCGAGGGTAATATCGCACTGGCCGACGACGGCGGTGACAATGCCGGGTTTGGTGACCACGCTGCCGACAGTGCAAACGCCGCCATTACGTTTGCCGATCTCCCGAATCTCCAGACCCAATTTAGCCGCCGCGCCAAAGGCATCCCGCCGCTTGTCCATCGGCGTTGACCCGGCGTGGGCCGACTGGCCGGTGAATTTGATCGCGTGCCGTTCAACGCCGTAGGTTCCCAATACTACGCCGAGCGGCAAGTCCATGCTCTCCAACACCGGCCCCTGCTCAATGTGCAGTTCGAGATAGGCTTTTGCATTCTTCAATTGCTTGCCTGCCTCTTTCGCCCGGTCCAGGTTAACGCCATGCGCGGCCAGCGCGTCGGGCAGGGGGATGCCGTCTCTGTCTTTCAACTCCCGCAACTCATCCGGGTTCATGTAGCCTGAAACAGAGCTTGACCCGAACAGGCTGCGCCCGAAGCGCGCGCCCTCCTCGTCGGCCCAGTCCACCAGCCGCACGGTGACGGGCGGGGCGGCTTCGCTGGCAAGGCGGCGCAGGACTTCGAGTCCGGCGACCACGTTGAGACAGCCATCGAGCCAGCCGCCGTTTGGCACTGAATCAATGTGGCCGCCGATTATCATCTCTTTTTCAGATGCGCCACGCAGAGTCGCCCAACGGTTTCCGGCTTCATCGGTTATCACTTCAACCGGCAACTCTTTCAGCTTGTCGCCCATCCAGGCTCTGGCTTTGGCCCAGGTATCTGTCCAGGCCACGCGTTGCGCGCCGTCGGCGTTCCCGGTGAGAGCGCGCAGTTCTTTGAGTTCGGCGATGGTGCGTTGGGGTTGGAGGGTGTTAGTCATGGTTGGCCTCGTGAAAGTAATAGTGTTGTTGTGAAAATTTGCCTATCATCGCCGTCGCCGCGAATTTGGCCGCGCCCCAGCCGCGAAAAGAGCTTTTCAATATGGGCGCTGGCGACTTCGTCCAATGATAACCCAAGTTCGGCGCAAATTGGAAGTCTTTGATTGCCGGTGAAGAACACCGAGAACCTGACCGAGCCGAAGGCGTGAGCCTGAATTTGTGTTGTGCTTTTGTCACAACATCACTCTCTAAACCTTGTATCCCAGCCCCTAGTCTTGGGCTTAAAGCATCGTCTATAATTGTGCGACGCAACCACTATGCCTGAGACCACGTCTACTCACATCCAAATCGCCCTCATGCCGTCCGGGCGCAAAGGGCAGGTTCCTTATGGGATGAACCTGCTCGACGCCGCCCGCCTGCTGGGCGTCGAACTAGAATCCATTTGCGGTGGCCGCCAAACTTGTGGCAAGTGTCAGATCGCCGTCGAAGAAGGCCATTTCCCGAAACACGCCATTACCTCCTCTGCCGCCCACCTCTCGCCGATGAGTGGTGGTGAAGCCTCGTACCGCGAGAAGCACCCCATGCTCGATGGCCGCCGCCTGGCTTGCGCCTGCGAAGTCAACGGCGACCTGCTCATCATCGTCCCTGAAGAGAGTCAGGCCCGTAAGCAGATCATCGCCAAAGCCGCCACCGACCGTGTCATCGAGATTCAACCCGCCGTTCGCCAAATCTATGTTGAAAGCGCTGAAGCGACTCTAGATGATCATCAAGGCGATTGGGAACGACTACAGGCCGCCGTTGCCGACCAATGGAAACTGACCGGCCTCACTATCGATTCTCAGGTGTTGCCGACTCTGCAACCCGCCCTTCGATCTGGAAAATTCGCTGTCACCCTCACCCTGTGGCACGACCGCGAAGTTTTGCGCGTCCAGCCCGGCTACGCCGAAGGCGCATACGGGCTGGCCGTTGACGTCGGCTCGACCACCGTCGTCGCTCACCTTTGCGACTTGCGAACCGGCGCAGTGCTGTCAACGCAGGCTACGATGAACCCGCAAGTGAAGTACGGCGAAGATTTAATGAGCCGGGTGAGCTACGCCATGATGGACAAGCAGGGCGTTGCCCGACTCCATCGTGTCATCATCGCCGCCCTCAATGATCTCGCCAAACGCGCCGCCGACTCGGCCGGGATAGCCGTCGAGGACATCCTCGACGTGGTTCTGGCCGGGAACACGGTGATGCACCACATCCTCCTCGGCCTTGACCCGGTGGAATTGGGGGGAGCGCCGTTCGCGCTGGCAATTGATTCTCCGCTCGACCTCAAGGCCCGCGACCTGGGCCTCAAACTCGGCGGGGGCGCGCAAGTTCACGTTCTGCCCTGCATCGCCGGCCACGTCGGCGCAGATAACGTGGCCGTGCAATTGGCCGAAGGCCCGCACCGCCAGGACGAAATGTTGCTCATCGTTGACGTTGGGACAAACGCCGAAATTGTGTTGGGCAACCGCGAGAAGGTCACTTGCTGTTCGTCGCCCACCGGCCCCGCTTTCGAGGGCGCGCAGATCACCCACGGCCAGCGCGCCGCGCCTGGCGCGATTGAGCGGGTGCGAGTCGATCCCGTCACGCTCGAACCGCGCTTCAAAGTGATCGGTTGCGAAGAATGGATCGAGCCTGGCGCAGAATTGCCGGAAGGAATTCGAGCCACCGGCATTTGCGGTAGCGGCATTATCGAAGCCATCGTCGAATTGTATCTGGCCGGGATCATTGACAACGATGGCCGCTTCAACGAAAATGCGCCGGAGCGTTCGCCCCGCGTTCGCTTCAACGGGCGCGTTGGTGAGTACGTTTTGGCGGACGCGATTCATTCAGCCACCGGCAACCCCATTGTCGTGACCCAAAGCGACGTGCGCGCTATTCAACTGGGCAAGGCGGCGCTGTACGCGGGAGTCAAATTGCTCATGGCCGAGCGCGGCGTGACGCAAGTGGATCGCATCGTGTTGGCCGGCGCGTTCGGCAGTTATATTGATCCGCGCCAGGCGATGATCTTGGGAATGATCCCCGATTGCGAGTTGACGAAAGTAACCGCAGTGGGCAACGCCGCCGGCGACGGAGCGCGGATTGCCCTGTTGAACCGGGCCGCCCGAACCGAGGCGGCCAAACTGGCGCGGGACGTGGTGCACGTTCAAACCGCAGTGGCGGCTGAATTTCAAAATGAATTTGTCGGCGCGATTGCCATCCCGCACGCGACTGATCCGTTCCCGCATCTCGACGGGCAACTTCCGGCGAAGAACAGTGGCGGGGCAACCGTCCGCCGCAGTCAGCGCCGAGGCAAAAAACAGACTTCCGAAGTCACTGAGACTTCGGAAGTCTGATGACTGAAGGAGAATTATGAGCGACGAACTTGACATCACCAAACTTGAAACCTCGGAACTTCTGCAACAGATGGGCGAGGATTTGTACGACGGTCTGGCCGACGAGGTCGTGGCTGAGGTGAACGAATGCCTGAGGCGCGGCATGACGCCTTACGAGGTGTTGACCACCGGCCTGGTGGCCGGGATGGACATCGTCGGCGTTGACTTTCGCGACGGCATTCTGTTTGTGCCGGAAGTGCTGATGGCGGCCAAGGCGATGAAGGGCGGGATGGCGATCCTGCGGCCCCTGCTGGCCGAGACCGGCGCCCCGCAGGTCGGGACGATGATCATCGGCACGGTGAAGGGCGACATCCACGACATCGGCAAGAATCTGGTGGCGATGATGATGGAAGGCGCGGGATTCAAAGTCGTCAATCTGGGCATCAACAACGACGCCGAGAAATTCCTCAATGCCATCAAAGAACACGACCCTGATATTGTGGGCATGAGCGCCCTGTTGACGACGACGATGCCGTACATGGAAGTGGTGATCAAGGCGCTCAAAGAAGCAGGCTTGCGCGACAAAGTGATCGTGCTGGTGGGCGGCGCGCCGCTCAACGAAGCCTTCGCCGAAGAGATCGAAGCCGACGCCTATTGCCGCGACGCGGCCATTGCTGTCGAGACGGCGAAGAAGTTGATCTCGATCAAACGCAGTAAAGCGGCGGCCAATTGAGGCGTATTGCGTAGCGCGTATTTCGTAGCATCATACGTGATACGCAATACGTAATACGAAATACGATGAATAAATTCCAGGCATTGCTCAACGGCTCAAACATCGTCATGGCCGACGGCGCGATGGGGACGATGCTCTTCGAAGCCGGCCTGCAATTCGGTGACCCGCCCGAAGTGTGGAACGTCGCCCACCCGGATCAGGTGCGGGCCATTCAGCGCGCCTATCTTGAGTCGGGCGCGCAAATTTTGCTCACCAACACCTTCGGCGGCAACCGCTTCCGGCTCGGCATGCACAATCTGCAAACCCGCGTGCCGGAACTCAACCGCACGGCGGCAGTCATCCTGCGCGCCGAAGTCGAAGCGGCAGGCGGCGCGGCGCTGGTGGCCGGTGACATCGGGCCGAGCGGAGAAATTCTTGCGCCCCTCGGCACGCTCGAATACGCCGATGCCGTCGTGGGCTTCGCCGAACAAGCCGCCGCGCTCGTGGCCGGCGGCGTGGACCTGATCTGGATCGAAACCATGTCGGCGCTCGAAGAGATGCAGGCGGCCATTGAAGGCGTGCGTAAGGTCGCGCCCGACATTCCGTTGATCACCACGATGACGTTCGATACGCACGGGCGGACGATGATGGGCGTGAAGCCGGAAGACGCGGCCAAAACATTGCTGGGGTGGGGGGCCGCCGCCGTCGGCGGCAACTGCGGCAACGGCCCGGACGAGTTGCTGGCCGTCGTCAAAAAGATGAAGGCCGTCGCGCCTGATGCTGTTCTCGTCTCCAAGTCGAACGCCGGAATGCCTGAACTCGTCAACGGCAAGGCCGCCTATCGCGCCACGCCGGAAGCCCTGGCCCAATACTCATTGCAAGTGCGCGAAGCCGGCGCGCGCATCATTGGCGCCTGTTGCGGAAGCACGCCGACACATTTGAAGGCGATGAAAGAATCGTTGAATAACCAATAACCAATTACTGGTTATTAGTGATTGGTGATTGCATGAAGACAGTTCTGATTGTCTGCGGGGCGCTGGCGCGAGAGGTGCTGGCGATCAAAGAAAAACACGGGTGGGACGCCGACGTGTGGGGCGTGCCTGCCCTTTTGCACAACCGCCCCGACCAAATCCCGCCTGCCGTCAGACTCCGTATTCGTGAGGCGCGGGTGATGTACGACCGCGTGGTTGTGGTTTATGGCGATTGTGGCACGGGCGGCATGCTCGACCGCCTGCTGGCCGAGGAAGGCGTGGAGCGCCTGGCCGGGCCGCACTGTTACGAAATGTATGCCAACGGCAAAGCCGGCGTTTTTGAACAGATGATGGACGATCAACTCGGCACGTTCTTTCTCACCGATTATCTAGCCGGGTCCTTCGACCACCTGGTTATCGAAGAGCTGGGCCTGGATCGTCATCCGCAATTGCGCGATGACTATTTTGCCCACTACACTCGTGTGATCTATCTCGTTCAACAGGACGACTCCGAACTGCGAGCCAAAGCTCAATGGGCGGCAGACTACCTTCAACTGCCGCTTGAAATCCACCGCACCGGTTACGGCGCGCTGGAGACTCGACTCGTGGAGAAAATGGCTTGGGAGAACACCAATGGCAACGTATCAGATCGTGTACTGGCGTGACATTCCGGCGCAGGTGAAGGTCAAGGCTGGCCGCGAGCGGGCTGCCCGCCAGCTTTCTGAGCGTTTTCAGGTTTTCATTGATCGGGCCGCCATGCGGTCCGGCCTGTTCAACACCGACGATTACCTGAACGAATGGCGCACTTCCGAAGGGGCGGAACGGGAAGGAACGCCGGATGCCGTAGCCGAAGCGGTGGCGGCAGAACTGGAGGCCGCCTACTCCGACGAGCGGCTGGAAGCGTTGACGGTGAACGGGGGAAGAGAGTGACCAATTCACAATTCATAATTCTCAATGCGCAATTGAGCCTTGTGAATTGAGCATTGTGCATTGCACCATGCACTTCCTGCAAAACCATCCTCACCTGCTCGAAATTGCATACGATGCCACCCACAAACTGCTTCGGCCCTTCCGAAGCTGGCTCAAGCCGGGCGGGGCGGTGGAAAAAATTTTCGTTCAAGGCGAGATCGTCAGCAAGGGCGTAGTCTTCAACTGCCAGATGTGCGGGCAGTGTGTTCTGCATAGCACCGGTATGACCTGCCCGATGAACTGCCCCAAGAATTTACGGAACGGCCCGTGCGGCGGCGTGCGCTCAAACGGCCATTGTGAGATTAAGCCGGAGATGCCGTGCGTGTGTGTGCAAGCCTGGGAGCGCTCGAAGGACATGCCGATGTATGGCTCAGAAATCCTTCACGTCCTGCCGCCGGTCAACCGCCGTTTGCAGGGCACCTCGGCGTGGATCAATGACGTGACAGGCGAGTCGAAGAAGGTTCCGGTGGGATGGACGGAATGACTCAATATAGCTCCGGCTCTCGCCTCGAGCGCGTTCTGCGCTCAGGCCGTTTCGCCGTCACTGCCGAACTCAACCCGCCCGACAGCGCCGACCCGCAAGCCGTTTACGACCGCGCCCTGGTGCTTTCCACCGTCTGCGACGCCATCAACGCCACCGACGCTTCCGGCGCAAACTGCCACATGTCCAGCGTCGGCATCTGCGCCCTGCTCACCCGCGCCGGATACGAGCCGGTCTATCAGATGTCGTGCCGCGACCGCAACCGCATTGCCATGCAGGGCGACCTGCTCGGCGCGGCGGCGATGGGTGTAAAAAACGTGCTATGCCTGACGGGCGACGGCGTGCAGGCCGGCGACCAACCCGAAGCCAAGCCCGTTTTCGATCTCGACTCGATGACGTTGCTGCGGACAGTGCGCATCATGCGCGACAAAGGCCACTTCCTCAGCGGGCGCAAGCTCGACGTGCCACCCAAAGTTTTTGTGGGCGCGGCGGAGAATCCATTCGTGCCGCCGTATGATTTCCGGCCTTTGCGATTGGGCAAAAAGATCGAAGCCGGGGCTGAGTTCATTCAGACTCAATATTGCTTTGATGTGCCGCGCCTGCGTGAGTTTATGAAAGTAGTGCGCGACAAGGGCTACGACAAAAAGGTATTCATCCTCGTTGGCGTTGGCCCCTTGCGCTCGGCCAAGATCGCCGAGTGGATGCGGAACAACGTGCCGGGCGTCTACATCCCCGACGAAATCGTGAATCGCCTGAAGGGCGCGCAGAAACAACAGCTTGAAGGCAAGAAACTGTGCGTCGAAATTATCCAACAGGTGCGCGAAATTGCCGGCGTAAGCGGCGTGCATGTCATGGCTTACCGGCAGGAAGAACTGGTGGCCGAGATCATCGAAGAGGCCGGGTTGTTGCCCCGTCGCCGCCAAAGCGAATCGTTGGGAGCAAACGTTTCGCAAACGACCGCCCGACTTAACCACTAAGACACGAAGCCACAAAGACACAAAGTTTTCTTGGCGCCTTAGTGTCTTGGTATCTTTGTGTTGCAGAAAGACAGGAATGGAAACCATCCTCACCTCCCCAACCAAAACTATACACATCGGCCCCGATCACCCGTTCGTCATCATCGGCGAGCGCATCAACCCCACCGGGCGCAAGAAGCTGGCCGCCGAAATGGCCGCCGGAAATTTTGAGCGCGTGCGTTCGGATGCCATTGCTCAAGTAGAAGCCGGGGCGCACATGCTCGACGTGAACGCCGGCATCCCGCTGGCCGACGAGCCGGGCATTCTGGCCGAAGCCATTCGCCTCGTCCAGTCGGTGACGGATGTGCCGCTGTGCATCGACTCGTCCATCGTCAAAGCGTTGGAGTCCGGGTTGGCCGCCTACAAAGGCAAACCGCTCCTCAACTCGGTGACGGGCGAAGATGAGCGCCTGGATGTGGTTCTGCCGCTGGTGGCAAAATACAAGTGCGCCGTCATCGGCATCTCCAACGACGAGACCGGAATCTCTGAAGACCCGAACGCGCGCTTTGCGGTGGCTAAGAAGATCGTCGAACGGGCCGAGTCGTTCGGCATCCCGCGTGAGGACGTTCTTATCGATCCGCTGGCGATGCCGATAGGCGCGCTGGGCATGGCGGGCCGGGCGCTGTTCACCCTCGTCCGGCGTTGCCGTGAGGAGTTGGGCGTGAACACCTGCTGCGGCGCGTCCAACATTTCCTTCGGCATGCCCGACCGCCCGACCCTCAACGGCGCGTTTCTGGCGATGGCGATCACGGCCGGCATGTGTTGCGCGATCACCAACCCGATTGAGCCGGAGATCAAGAAAATGATTTTGGCCGCCGACGTGATGATGGGCCACGACGAAAATTGCGGCAACTGGATCAGCTACACTCGCCAACTGGCCGCGGCCAAAGTCGCCGACTCCGGGGCAACCGCCGCCCCGACCGATTCCGCCGCCGCGGAGCGGGCGGCTCGCCGCGAACAGAGACGGCAAGCCCGGCAACAATAGAGAACGACAAATTTCAAGTTTATCCAGTCAACCCGATTCATCCGTTTTCAAAAATGCCAACAATTGTCTTTTCTGATTTTGAGAAAGTCGAAATGAGGGTGGGCCGCATCACTGCCGTCCACGATTTCCCCGAAGCCCGCAAACCCGCCTACAAGCTAACGCTGGACTTTGGGCCGTATGGCGTCAAGCAGTCGTCGGCGCAAGTGACGAATTACAACAAGGAAGAACTGTTGGGCCGCCTCATCGTCGCCGTCACCAACTTTCCGCCCAAGCAGGTTGGCAAGTTCAAGTCTGAAGTGCTGGTGCTGGGCGCGATCAACGCCGACGACACCGTCATTCTGCTCAAACCGGACGACGGGGCCGAGTTGGGTAGCCCGATTGCGTGACTGCCGATTAAAACATTAGCGGCCTTCTGATCAAGAAGGCCGCTGTGTTTATTTGATTGATCAACCGGGCTTATTCGGTTTCGTGGTTCCGCCGGGTTTCCAAAAGCAGTGCGGCAATTTCCTCAGAGGCCTGGTCGGTTGAAACATCTTTCGCCGCCGCCCACTCGTGGCAGAGTTGCTCGTGCGCTTTTCGGAGAGAGATAGTGTCTGCTTCGTTGAGCGGTTTTTGCCAGGTGCGGGCTGTTAAATCACGCACAACTTCGCAGACGACCTGGAGTGAGCCTTGCTTCAGGCGCTCCATGACTTCAAGATGCCGCAGGCGATGGTCTTTGTTCAGCGCCGTCGGGCGGCTTTTCAAGATGCCACGGAATCGGGCGAGATCGTCTCTGGTCATTAGTGGGCGAAGTCCGACGGTTTTGCCGGCCTCGATGGGCACCCAAATAGTATTCTTCTGGGTGGCGACTTCGTAATACAGGCGAGCTTCGCCCCCAAAAAGCCGCTTCTCTTCGATTTTGACGATCTGACCAATGCCGTGAGCAGGATGAACGACACGCTCCCCAACTTTGAATTGCATGAGGTGTTCCTCAAAAGGCGGAATTAATACCGCTTTGTGCCGCCGCCACTCCGGCGCGGGCGGCCCCCGCCCTGTCCCTGGCGATTGCCAAAGCCCCCGCGTTGATTGCCGAACCCGCCGCCGCTTCGTTCTTCGCGTGGCCGGGCCATGTTCACTGCCAGCTCACGGTCATTCATCCGGAAGGCATTGAACATGCTGATCGCTTTTTGGGCCTCAGCCTGGGTGCTCATCTCGACAAATGCGAATCCTTTGGAGCGGCCGGTGTCGCGGTCTTTAATTAAGGCCACCGAATTCACCGTCCCGGCCTGAGCGAACAGCGTTCGCAGATCGTCCTCCGAGGTTTCGTACGACAAGTTGCCAACATACAATTTCAATTCCACAGTTAACTCTCCTTGAGTTAGGCCATCGGGCCAATTAACGAAAATGCCGCCAGTCCACAGAAGGGTCTGGCGGCAAAGGGGCAAAACGCAAAACCTGCAACTGCCGCTATCTTACCACAGTTTGTAGCTTTTCCCTAAAGCAGTTATGATGAACCGCCCACTAGCGTTGCCGGGTTTGAATCCTGGCTGGAATACGATTATGGGCGATTGCAGTGATGGACGGTGGTCTGTTCGACGACCATCTCTTGAAGCGCCGCCTTGTGCGTCGCCATCAGTTGCGCTTTTTCGTAGGCGATCGGGATCAGGTTGACCGTGTCCAGTTGAATTTCCGGAGCCTGGACAACCTGTACGGAGGGGCCGAAGGTGAACACTCCGGTGCTGCCCGGCACGTCTATCTTCCCCGTGACGACGCCGGCGCAGGCGGTAAGGAACAGGCCGACGACGACGCCAAGAATCAGGTAGGTGATGCGATTTTTTTTCGTCATGGTTTTCCTCTCCTTGTGTTGGCCCCCTCTGTGGAATGTGTATGACAGTATGTCACAGGTAACTAGTTCGAGTCAAGTTAGCTACAAAAATCACGAAAGCAATTGACTTTTACTGCAATTTTCATAAACTACTGGCAAGCCACTATCCCCACTTTGCCCGATTGGACAACGCCTTTGACCCACCCAGCCCCCGCCTACGAAATTGCCTGTCAGGATGTTTGGAAGGTGTTCGGCAAGAATCCTCAACACCTGATCGAGACGATTGACCCGGAGCAATCCCGGAGCCAGATTCTCACCCGCACCGGACACCTGGTCGCCGTGCGCGGGGTGTCGTTCAACGTCCAAAAGGGCGAGACGTTTGTGGTGATGGGCCTGTCGGGCAGTGGCAAGTCCACGCTCGTGCGGTGCATCTCGCGTCTCATCGAGCCGACTCAGGGCGCTATCATCGTCGGCGGGCAGGACGTGGTGACGATGGACGCCCGGCAGTTGCTGGAACTGCGCCGACACAAGATCAGCATGGTGTTCCAGAACTTCGGCTTGTTTCCGCACCGCCGGGTGATCGAAAACGTGGCTTACGGCCTGGAGGTGCAGGGCGCTGGCAAGACCGAGCGGCTGGATCGCGCGGCGGCCATGCTTAAGCTGGTGGGCCTGGCCGGGTGGGAACGGCACTACCCCAAACAGTTGAGCGGCGGCATGCAGCAACGCGTGGGCCTGGCCCGGGCGCTGGCGGTTGACCCCCAGATTCTGCTTTTCGACGAGCCGTTCAGCGCCCTCGATCCTCTCATCCGCCGCGACATGCAGGATGAACTGCTGAACCTGCGAAGCAAGCTGGGCAAGACGATCATCTTCATCACTCACGACTTCGCCGAAGCCCTGCGGCTGGGCGACCATATCGCCATCATGCGCGACGGGCAGTTTGTGCAGGTGGGCACGCCTGAGGACGTGGTGGCTCACCCGGTGAACAGCTACGTCAGCGCCTTCACCAAAGACGCGCCGCGCGCCAAAATTTTGACGGCGGCCAGCATCATGAAGCCCTGCCTGGGCGCAGAGGACACTGATCATCCGATGGTGGCCTCGACGGCGAAGCTGGCTGAGGTAATCCCGGTGGTGGTCGCCACCGATTCGCCGGTGGTGGTGGTGGACGAAAGCAAGCGCATCGTCGGTTGCATTGATCGAGTGAGCGTCATGCAGGCGTTGGTTAGCGAGACGAAGGTCTGAGAGGACGGTAACTTATGGTCGAGACTCAAATTACCCCCAGGCACGAGCAGGCGCCATGGCAAAAAGCGTTGCCGCCGGTGTTGATTATTGGCGTGGTCGTTCTTGGCCTACTCATCGGCTATACCTTGCCCGCCGGACTCAACGACTTCCCCGCCGCCTGGAACCTGGGCCTGCGCGCACCGGTTGACGCCTTTCAGGATTGGGTGATCGGCAACCGGGCGACGCACCCGGCCTTTGTCTTCTTCTTCGAGCCGCTCAGCGACGCCATTGATTTCGGCCTGCGGCGGATGGAAGACCTCTTGCTGGCCTTGCCCTGGCCGGTGGTGGTGGCCGTCTTTGGATTGATTGGCTTTCGGCTGGCGGGCTGGCGGGTGAGCGCCTGGGCAATCGTCGGTTTGATGTTCATGGGACTGGTGGGGCTGTGGACGGAGAGCATGCAAACCCTGGCCTTGATGGGCGTCTCGGTTCTCATCGCCCTCCTCATCGGAATCCCAATCGGCATTCTGGCGGCCCGCAACAATGCCCTCGATGCGACCCTGCGCCCGCTTCTGGATGCCATGCAGACCATGCCGGCTTTTGTCTATTTGATTCCGGTCTTGCTGTTCTTTGGCATCGCCCGCGTGCCGAGCGTGGTGGCCACCGTCATCTATGCCCTGCCGCCCGTCATCCGCCTCACCAGCCTCGGCATCCGCCAGGTGCAACCCGAAATGGTGGAAGCCGCCACCTCATTCGGCTCCACCTCGCGGCAGACCCTGTTCAAGGTTCAAGTGCCGCTGGCCATGCCCTCGATCATGGCCGGGGTCAATCAAACGATCATGTTTGCCCTGGGCATCGTCATCATCGCCGCCATGATCGGCGCCGGCGGCCTGGGCAACGTCGTCCTCAAATCATTGCAACTGCTCAAAGTGGGCCAGGCGCTCGAAGCCGGGCTGTCAATCGTCTTTCTGGCAATCGTTCTCGACCGGATCAGCGAAGCCCTGAGCAAGATTGACTTCTCGCCGATTGATCAGCCGCTCCTGCCACATGCCGAACCGACCAATCTCTGGGAATCGATCCTGGATAAATTGGAGAGCGCCTCGCAGGCCGCGCCGCTGGCCCTGGCCCGGTTTCTCACCTCCAGCGGCGTCAAACTGGATGTGTCCTCCGGCCCGGCTTTCATTCGCCGCTACGGATTTTGGATCAACTCAGCCCTGCTCCTGATCTTTCTATTCATCCTGGCTCTGCTGATTCCCGATCTCTACGGTTTCCCCGACTCCTGGAACCTGGGCCTGAGCGCCCCGATAGACGCCGTCGTGGCCTGGATGCGCGACAACCTTTACCAGATCGGCAACTCGCCGTTTGGCACCGGCCCGTTCAGCAACTTCGTTACGATCTGGATGTTGGACCCGATGCGGGCGCTATTCAGAAATGCTTTGCCGTGGGCGGGCGTGGTGTCCCTGGCCGGCCTGCTGGGCTGGCTGGCCGGTGGCTGGCGGCTGGCCCTGCTCGCCGCGTTGAGCCTGTTTGGCCTCGGTTTGCTGGGGATGTGGGAAGCAAGCATGGACACCTTGAGTCAGGTGCTGGTGGCCGTCCTCTTTTCGGTGGCGATTGCCATTCCGCTTGGCATTCTCTCGGCGCGCAGTGATTCCTTTCAGGCTTTCCTGCGCCCCCTCCTCGACACCCTGCAAACGATCCCCTCCTTCGTCTACCTGGTGCCGGTCATCATGTTGTTCAACATCGGGCGCGTGCCAGGACTGATCGCGGCGGTGCTTTATGCTCTGCCGCCTGGCATCAAGCTCACCGACCTGGGCATTCGTCAGGTGGCGGTTGAGGCGGTGGAGGCGGCTCAGGCCTTCGGCTCCACTTACTGGCAAACGCTCGTCAAAGTTCAACTGCCGCTGGCCGCGCCGTCCATCATGCTTGGCGTCAATCAAGTGATCATGACCGTGCTCTCGATGGTCATCATTTCCGGCCTGGTGGGCGGGGCGGGGCTGGGCTTTGAGGCTGTGGCTGGCCTGGCCCGGAGCCAGACCGGGCGCGGCCTAGAGGCCGGGCTGGCTATCGTTCTGTTGGCGATGGTCATGGATAGAATCACCCAAGCCTGGGCGGCGAAAAGTTAGTCAAGTAGTCAACTCCCGTTTCGAGTAAAATTTTAGGGTTAAAGTTGAATTAGGTGAGTTATGCTGGGGTATATGATACCCCAGCTCCCCATAACCTCGACCCGAATAGATGACATTCCGTTATTGATCGGCATGCTGATTCAAATGGGAG
>JACPWC010000073.1 GCA_016197225.1 Chloroflexota bacterium | reverse complement strand
GTATATAATTCTATTTTCTAAATTAAAAGATCAAGTTCATAAAATTTTCAATTTTTTATAAATTTCTAAGGTCCACTTAATTTTTTTAATGGACCCTGGAGTGAAGTCTTCAAAGACGACCTCGGCGGCAGGCCTCTGCTCTCGAACAATTTTGTGCGCTGGATCAATTTTCCACTGATTAAGAATCGGCGCTGGTATCACCAGAATGTAGTTCTGCTGGGCGACGCTTTGCACACGGCGCACTTTTCCATCGGCTCCGGCACCAAGCTGGCGATGGAAGATTCGATTGCCCTGGCCGATTGCTTTGCCCGTTGCGGCCCGGTGGAAGCGGCCTTGCCCGAATATCAGCGCACGCGCAAGCCGGTGGTGGATCGCTTTCAGGCGGCGGCAGTCCGTAGCCTCTCGTGGCTGGAGGATGTGAAAGAACATTTGCATCTCGATCCTGTGCCTTTCACTTACAAGTTGATGACGCGAAGCAAGCGCGTCGGCTTCAACCGCCTCAAGCGCACCGACCCGGAATTTGCCGCCCGCTACGACGCCTGGCGCAAGGCGCAACCGCAGTCGGGGCCGATCCCGGACGAGTATCTTGACCTGTTTCAGAAGAAGACTTTCGGTCATTTGGCGACGCTGATGCCCGACGGCACGCCGCATGTTACTTCGGTTTGGGTGGATTACGACGGCAAGCACATCCTGATCAACTCGGCGCGCGGGCGGCTGAAAGATCGCAACATGGAACAGAGGCGGCATGTCGCCATCGAGATCACCGACCCTGACAACCCGGATCGTTATCTCGCCGTTCGCGGCCCGGTCGTCGAAATCACTGAGGAGGGCGCCGACGCGCACTTGGATAAACTCGCGCCGCGCTACCTGGGCAAGGACAGCTATCCACCCAGCATGCGCTTTCCCGGCGAAGTGCGATGTCTTTATAAGATTGAGCCGAAGCATGTGACGACCTGGAATCCTTTTGGATAATTCTCAATTCATAATTCACAATGCTCAATTGAAGCCGCACATTGTGAATTGTCCATTGTGCCTTGAGAATTTATGACGCGCCTGCTCTTCTCTCCTCTCACCCTCAATCGCCTCACCCTGCCGAACCGCATCCTGGTCACGGCTATGGTCACCCGGCTGTCGGGCGAAGACGGATTTGTGAATCAGGACATCATGGATCGCTACGCGCGTTTCGCCAAAGGCGAAGCCGGGTTGGTCGTGGTGGAGGCCACCGCCGTTCATCAATCGAGGAGCGGGCCGCTTCTGCGTCTGTGCGACGACGACTTTATTCCCGGCCATCGTGAATTGCTCAAGCGGATGCGCGACGCCGGGCCGTCGAAAGTGGCCTTGCAGATCATCCACTTCTTGAAGATCGCCCGCTCCGGCTGGCGGCAGACGGTGGACATGCTCTCGCGTGATGATCTTGAAACCATCGTTCAGGCTTACGGGGATGCCGCCGCTCGCGCCCGCGAGGCCGGCTACGATGCAGTGGAACTACATATGGCTCACGCCTACACCCTCTCCTCGTGCCTCTCGGCTCACAACAAGCGGCGCGACGGCTACGGCGGGCGCAGTCTCGAAACGCGGATGCGGCTTCCATCGGAAGTGATAGCCCGGGTGCGTGAAAAGGCTGGCCCGGATTATGCAATCGGGATCCGGTTTGACGGCGAGGAGTGCATCAAAGGCGGCTACGGGTTGGCCGACTCAAAATATATGGCCTTGCGCTTCGCCCAACTCGGCGCAGACTACATCAGCATTTCGGCGGGCGGCAAATTTGAAGACGCCATCCGTAAAGAAGGCGAGCCGCTTTATCCATACACCGGCTACTCCGGCGACCGCACTATGCCGCCCGCTTCTTATCAGGACGGCGCAAACCTTTATCTGGCCGCCGGAATCAAGAGCTTCATCAACGCGCACGGTTATCAAACGCCGGTTGTCACCACCGGCAAAATTTCCACGCCGAAGATGGCGGAGGAAATTCTAGCCGGCGGCCAGGCCGACATTGTGGGCTTTGCCCGCGCCCTGCTGGCCGACCCCGACTGGCCGAAGAAAGCCCGCCTCGGGCGCGAAGAGAAAATTGTGCGTTGCATTTATGGAAATGTGTGCAAGAATCTGGACGAGAATTTCAAGCAGGTGCGGTGCGGCTCGCTCTGGCCGCGTGAGTATCTTCATGCGCCCGAAGCGCCCGGCGACGAAGAGCCGCCCGCCTGGCCGGAAGGCGGGGCCGGGCTGGCGGCCAAACTCAACGAGGGCGGCCAGGTGCGACTCACCTGGTTGCCGGCCTTTGACTCACACGGCGTGTACGGTTACGAAATCTTCCGGGCTGTCAACGAGGGGCCATTCGTTCATCTTACGTCATCTATGACGGCCAGCCACGTGGACGAGTATGCGCTGGCGGGCAATCGCTACAGCTATTACGTCCGCGCCTACGACTTTGCGGGCAATCGTTCCAATAATTCGAACGTCACAGAAATTTTTGTCGAGCCGGGTTTTGCCGTCCCCGGAAGCCGATCGTTGAAGTTGAATGGGCAAGTGGAGGCCGAACAAGGATTCGTTGCATGAGTCATAACGCACTCGTCACTGGCGCAGGAAAAGGCATTGGCGAAGCCATTGCCCTCGCTCTGGCTAACACCGGCATTCGGGTGGCCGTCGCCGCCCGAACGCAAACGGACATTGAGCGGGTGGCGGCCATCATCCGGGAAAAAGGTGGCGAGGCGATTCCCGTCGTCTGCGATGTCACCCGGCCAGACTCCGTGATCGCCGCCGTTGAGGAAGTGAAGCGTTCACTTGGCCCGATCACGATCCTCGTGAACAACGCCGGGGCCGCCGAGTCGCACAAGTTTCTCGGCCACGACGACGCCCTGTGGCAGAGGATGATTGACGTGAATTTGAACTCGGTCTATCACGTCACCAAAACCGTAGTCCCGATGATGGTTGAAGCGGGTTGGGGGCGCATCATCAACGTTGCTTCCATCGCTTCGAAGGTCGGCGGCAAATACATCGTGGGCTACACGGCGGCCAAACACGGCGTGCTCGGCTTCACCCGCGCCCTGGCGCTGGAGCTTGTGTCGCACAACATCACCGTCAACGCCATTTGCCCCGGCTACGTGGACACGCCGCTTACCGACAAAGCCGTTGCCAATATTAGCTCGCGGGCCAAACTCTCCGAGGATGACGCTCGCGCCACGCTGGAAAAAGCCAGCCCGCAGAACCGGCTGGTCACCAGCGAAGAAGTCGCTCACGTGGCCCTCATGCTCGTCGGCGAAAACGCGCGCGGCATCACCGGCCAGGCGATTAATGTGGATGGTGGAACGGTGATGTTTTGATTTTGGATTTTAGATTTCTGATTTTGGATTGAAATCAGATTCCAATCTAAAATCGCAAATCTAAAATCCAAAATGGAGAAGGGTGTGTACGATTTCAACTATGAAGTTTCCGACACGATTGCTACCATCACCCTCAACCGCCCCGAAGTGCTGAACGCGCTGACGCTGGAGATTTACGCCCAGTTGCGCGACCTGTTTGAGGCGTTGCGTTACGACGAGGGCGTGAAGGTGGTGATCATCACCGGGGCCGGCCGGGCGTTTTGCTCCGGCGGCGACGTGCATAAAATCATCGGCGCGGTGCTGGAACGCGACATGCGCGGCCATTTGGAGTTTTGCCGCATGACCGGCCATTTGATCCGTAACATGCGCCTGCTCGACAAGCCCATTATCGCCGCCGTCAACGGCCTGGCCGCCGGGGCCGGGGCCGTCATTGCTCTGGCTTCCGATTTACGTGTCGTGGCCGAAGACGCGAAATTTGCTTTCCTCTTCACCCGCGTCGGCCTCACCGGGGCCGACATGGGCGCGGCCTTTCTCCTGCCTCGAGTCGTGGGGCAGGGGCGGGCGATGGAACTGTTGATGCTGGGCGATGACGTGGACGCGCAGACTGCCGAGCGTTACGGTCTCGCAAATCGGGTAGCTCCTAAAGAGCAAGTTTTGCCCGTCGCTCGTGAACTGGCCGAACGCCTGGCCGCCGGGCCGACGCTCTCACTGGGCCTGACAAAGATGATGGTGAACAACGAGTGGAACATGGACATCGTCTCGGCGCTGGAGGCTGAGGCGCAAGCCCAGGCTTTGATGATGATGGGTGAAGATCATCGCGCATTTTACGAAGCCTTCAAGGAAAAGCGCAAACCGGAATTCAAAGGAAGGTAACAGATTATTCGTCACTGGTAATTGCTGATGACAAAGACCATTCTCAATCCATCTTCTCTCGCCAAGCCGTCGGGCTATGCTAATGGCATTCTTGCCGAAAAGGGCCGTCTGCTTTTCCTCGCCGGCCAGACCGGGATGGACTCAACTGGGGCCATTGCCGCGCCGGGCGACCTGGTGGCCCAGTTCACCCAGGCCCTGGCCAACCTGAAAGCCGTTCTAACCGAGGCGGGTGGGGCGATGACGGACATCGTCAAGCTCACCATCTTTGTCACCGACAAGGAACTCTATCGGGCCAACCTCAAACTTATTGGGGAAGCATACCGTTCTTTTTTTGGACGTTACTATCCGGCTATGACGCTGGTGGAAGTGAAAAGCCTGTTCGACGATGCGGCTCTGATTGAAATTGAGGGGCTGGCCGCGCTCGATTGACCG
This sequence comes from Chloroflexota bacterium, assembly GCA_016197225.1. Taxonomy (NCBI): domain Bacteria; kingdom Bacillati; phylum Chloroflexota; species Chloroflexota bacterium. The sequence goes on along the minus strand of JACPWC010000073.1, from coordinate 3,957 downwards.
GGCTGGGCGCTAAAGGGGATGTTTTGCTATTTGGCAAAACACTAGATTTTATCGGAAATAAGCTCATAGGCCGTGGGGAGTCTTGGTTCATGAAAATTCTAATCGTTGACGACGAGCCCTGGTTGCGGTGGATCCTCAGGACGCAATTGGCGCGCCTCAACCATGAAGTAATCGAGGCCGAAGACGGCCAGGCGGCCTGGGAGATGTGGCAGCGCGAGGCCTTCCCGATGGTCATCACCGATTGGATGATGCCCAACATGGACGGCGTGGGATTGATCCGCCGCATCCGGGCCGCCTCAACACCCAGCTACACCTACATCGTTATGCTCACCGTGCGGACGGACAAAAGCGACGTGGTCACCGGGCTGGAGGATGGCGCAGACGATTACCTTACCAAGCCGTTCGACGCCGGCGAATTGCAGGCGCGGGTGGCGGTGGGCGAGCGCATTCTGGGCGTGGAGACTCGCCTGCGGGAATCGCTGGCCGAACAGTCGGAATTGGCCGCCCGCGACGGCCTGACCAGCATCTACAACCGCCGGGCGTTCGACTACCGGCTGGCCGACGAGATCCGGCGCGCCCGGCGTTACAACCGGCCGCTGGCGCTGATCATGGTTGATATTGATCATTTCAAAAACTACAACGACCGGCATGGTCACGTCCAGGGCGACCGCGTTTTGCAGGAATTGGCGAAGGTGCTGGTGAACAGCGTCCGGGCCACCGACTTTGTCGCCCGTTACGGCGGTGAAGAGTTTGCCATTATTTTGCCGGAGACAAACAAGACCAGTTCTATGGCCGCCGCCGAAAAAATTCGGACGGCGGTGGCGGCCCACCCGTTTCCGCTGGGCAGCAGCCAGCCAAACGGCGCGCTCACCCTCAGCCTCGGCATTGCCAACTATCCCGAAGACATGCCTGACGGCGACGTGCTGGTGGAACGCGCCGACCAGGCGCTTTATCGCGCCAAGCAAACGGGCCGCAACCGGGCGGTGCTGGCCGGCTGACCCAATCCAAAATGAATTTCTCTTTAACTCCCGCCCAGCTTCAGGTTCAAGCGCAGGCCCGCGCCTTCGCCCGGAACCGGGTTGCGCCGCTAACTCGGGAGATGGACGAGCAGGGCGAGATGCCGCTCTCGCTCATTCAAGAGATGGCAACCACCGGTTTGCTAGGCGGGCCAATGCCAAAAGAATACGGCGGCGGTGGTTGGGACGCCGTCTCGCTGGCCCTGTGCTACGAAGAACTGGGCCGCGTTGACTCGTCGGTGCGCGGTTTTATGACGGTTCACACCAGCCTTGTCTCGCAGTGCATCTTGCAGTGGGGCACCGAGACGCAAAAGCAAACTTACCTGCCCCAACTCGCTCGTGGCGAACTCATCGGTTGTTACTGCCTCACCGAGCCAAATGCCGGGTCGGACGCGGCCAGCATGGAAAGCACGGCGGCCCTCAGCGGCGGCGACGGCTACATCATCAACGGCGAGAAAATCTGGATCACCAACGGCGGCATCGCTCATTTGGGGATCGTGTTCGCCAACGCCGATCGCAGTTTGAAGCACAAAGGCATTTGCGCCTTCCTGGTTCCCACCGACGCCGACGGCTTCCACCGTGAAAAGATGCCGGGCAAAGAACTCGGCCATCGCGCGTCCGATCATGCTCATATCCATTTTGAAAATATGCCTGTTCCCAAGACCGCTTTGCTCGGCAATCATGGCGACGGGTTTAAAGTGGCGATGTCGGCGCTGGACGGCGGGCGGCTGGGGGTGGCCGCCGGTGCGCTGGGGGTGGCTCAGGCGTGCCTTGACGCCTGTGTGGACTTCGCCAGGACCCGGCGGCAGTTCGGCCAGCGCATTGGCAACTTTGAGATGATTCAGGCAACACTGGCCGACATGGCCGCCGACGTGGACGCGACCCGGCTGTTGGTCTATCGCGCGGCCTGGCTTCGCGACCAGGGGGAGAAGGCCGCTCGCGAGACCTCCATCGCCAAGCTGTTTGCCACCGAGGCCGCTGTCAAGGCGGCCAATGAAGCAGTGCTTTTGCACGGCGGGCGCGGTTACTCCAACGAATATCCGGTTGAACGTTACTATCGCGACATCAAGGGGTTACAAATCTATGAAGGCACGGCGCACATTCAGCGAATCGTGATCGCCCGTGAACTGCTGGGACGCGAATAAAACTACAGGAGACGAACTTATGAAAGCTGCCGATCTTCCACTTTATTACAATGCCGTCAATATCCTGGAGCACAACCTGACCGCCCGCGCCGACAAAGTGGCCCTGTACTCTGCCGAACGCGAACTGACGTTTCAACAGGCGGCGAACGAAGTCAATCAGGTGGGCAACGCTCTCAAACGCCTTGACGTTCGCATGGGTGAAATGGTGGCTATCCTCTCCCTCGATTGCGCCGAGTGGGTGGCGGCCTACTTTGCGGCGCTCAAGATCGGCGCGGTAGCGGTGGGTATGAACACCTTGTCCAAGCCGCAGGAACACGCCTACATTTTGCGCGACTGCCGGGCGCGGGTGCTCATTATCCACAAGGCCCTCCTGTCTTCCATTGAGCCGATCCGCGAAGAGATGGATTTTGTGAAGCACATCGTCGTTATCGGCGGTGGCCCTGCCCTGAGCGCAGTCGAAGGGGGCCAGCCCGGCGATCTTGATTACGCGGAGTGGATCAAGGACGAGTCTGTTGAACTGAGCGTAGCTCCCACGCATCGCGACGATTTCTGTTGCCTCAACTATTCCAGCGGCACCACCGGTGAGCCAAAAGGCATCCTCCACGCCCACAAAGACCTGCCCATCACCGCTCAGTTGTGGGCAGTAAATGTGTTCGGCTTGCGCGAGACCGACCGGACGTTTGCCACCGCCAAGCTGTTCTTCACCTTTGGCACAGGTGGCAATCTGGTGTTCCCGTGGTTTGTCGGCGCGAGTTGCGTGCTCATGGCCGCCCCGCCGCGCATTGCCGTCAACGTCCTCGAAACGATTCAACGTTTCAAGCCGACCATTCACTACAACGCGCCCACCGGCTACGCCGCGATTCTGGCGATGGAAGACTTTCAGGAGAAGTACGATCTGTCGTCGCTTCGGATCTGCGTCTCGGCGGGCGAGTCGCTCCCGGCTTCCATTTGGCACGGCTGGAAGGAGCGGACGGGACTCGATATCATTGACGGGATTGGCTGCACCGAGTTGTGGCACATTTTCATTTCCAACAAGCCGGACGACATTCGCCCCGGTAGCAGTGGCAAACCGGTTCCGGGCTACGAAGTTCGGATCGTGGACGAGAACCTCAATGATGTGCCGCCTGGCGAGGTGGGCAATTTGCTGGTGAAGAGCGAGACCACCGCGCTCTTTTACCTGCACAAGTCCGAGCGCAGTCGCAAGACGTTCGTCGGCGAATGGCTTTTCACGGGCGACAAGTACACCGTGGACGAAGAGGGCTACTACTGGCACGCAGGCCGTTCGGACGACATGCTCAAGGTCGGCGGCATCTGGGTGTCGCCGGTGGAAGTGGAAAGCGCCATTATCAGTCACCCAGCCGTGCTGGAGTGCGCCGTTGTCGGCCACACCGACAGCGCCAGCCTGATCAAACCCAAAGCTTTTGTCGTCCTCAAAGAGGGTCATCCACCTTCTGACGACTTGATGCGGGAGTTGATCGATCACTGCAAAGCAAAGATCGCCGAATACAAACGACCGCGCTGGGTGGAGTTCGTGCCCGAACTGCCCAAGACGGCGACCGGCAAGATTCAGCGTTTCAAGATGCGGGATAGTTAGTGTGACGAGTTAGCGTTTATTCTCTAACTCCAAACTCTAACACTCTTACCAAAGGAGACTTCCATGAGCGACCAATACAAATATATTCTCGACGAGAGCAAGCTACCGAAAGCGTGGTACAACATCAACGCCGACCTGCCGGTTCCGCCCCAACCCGTCCTGCACCCCGGCACGATGGAACCCGTCACCCCCGACTTCCTCG
>JACPWC010000072.1 GCA_016197225.1 Chloroflexota bacterium | reverse complement strand
TCCCTTTCTCAGGGAGTTACAACGCTTCGACATAACCAGTCACCCGGCCACATCGGTTGCCTGCTATCTGGAGGCCTGATCCTTACCAGAACTGGACTTTCACCAGTAAGCAGACGATGATTTATCAGGACACACCACGCTGTGTTAGGCGCACTCTTTGAACGCCAACGAACTTGTTCGATAATGAACTACAAACCCATGTGGATAAGATTTTACCCACAACTGTGGTTTCCTTGCGCGAAATATGAGTTGCGTCTATGCAGTTACCAATCACCTGCGTATTCGAGATTGTAAGGCTTTGTGATATTTTCTAGCCTCATGCGCCTGAGTTCCACCAATTGGCGGATGTGGAGATTGTCATGCGCGACCCAACAGGCGAACATCTCTCCCGCGCTGATTGTGCGGTACTGAGTTGTATAGGTTTTCTCCCAATCTGGATTCAGTAATCCATTGAGCCATGCAAATGATTTTTCACGTTCGACAAAGAAATTTTCCTGCATCTCGGCGAAGTTCTGCTCGTTATATTTTCGTTCTGTTACCCAACGATCGGAGTCAATCCTATGCCATTCTTCATTTTGGCGGTGAAGAATGAAATCGAGATGTTCTCGAAAATCTTCGCGCTCTTCATCGTATAAGTGACACACCACTTCGAGAATCGACCACGACTCCACACTCGGTTTGAGGTGTGCCGCCTCTTGTGCGACTCCTGACAATAAAGCACGGATCGTCTCTGTGCTATTTTGAAGTTCCTGATAAAGAGTGCTAAATTCCATGTTACCTCTTTCTTTATTTGCATATGATGGCACGGGGTGTGCGGGGGTGCAAGAGGGGTTCTTGACATCCGTGGCGCAGATCAAAAAGAAGCTTCGCCTTGACATGGATTCTGCTTCTGTGCGCCTAACTTCAATTGAGCCGTACTTCGCGCTGGGAATCTTCGCGGTCAGGCTAATCGCTTCATCTTACAAAAATTTACTTTCAAGTTCAGCAAAAAATGCTTTATATATGAGCAAGAAATCCGCCTGATTCAATTTGATTTCATCCCCGACCTTATACTTCAAAACCGACTTGGCCGGGTCAAACTTAATTGTTTTGTCCGCCCGCATTATGTTTTTGTTATTCATCATTGAATCGCACAAAAGCCTGACTTCATTCAATGGATTACCATCTTTTCCTTCAACCACCCTGAGTCTATGAACAAAGAAGTGATCCAGAAGAAGAACCATGTTATTGAAGAAGGTAGCTTCAAAAGCTTCAATGGCTTTAACGCTCTCAGGTTGATTTCTCGCTGCTGCAACCAGCTTCTTGTAAGTGGAAAGATCCAGGTCAACTCTTGAGCGACATCCATCAATATATTCTTTTGTGTAGTTTCTTACTCCAAGCATATATTAGTTTATCTCCTTTACCTGCTACTGCTATTTCTGCGACCACTGATTCAGCGGGCGAACTTCAATTGAGCCGTACTTCGCGCTGGGAATCTTCGCCGCCCAACGAACCGCTTCATCGAGGTCCTTGCAGTCCAACAAATAGTATCCGCCCAATTGCTCGTGCGTTTCGGCGAACGGGCCGTCGGCGGTTAAAGTCTTGCCGTCGCGCACGCGCACTGTCGTCGCATCGGTAACCGACGAAAGGCCATTATTGGACACCAACACCCCGGCGGCTTCAACTTCCTTGCCCAGAGCCTGCCAGGCCTGCGCCGCGGCTTGGTATTCTTCCGGGGATTTTGGCGCTTGGGACTCGTTCGCATACATCAGCAACATATATTTCATAATTTTGTTCTCCTGTTTGTTTGTATGGATTGTCGGCTGTTCTTGCCGCTCTATACATACGTCGAACAGGGAGGCGTCAAAATGACAGGCCGACAGGCGGTCTCATCATTTACTCATAAACTCCCACCAGATTGAGGAACGACACCCGTAATTCAGAGTCGGAGATGTTGCCGGCGATGAACTCGACAACTTCACGCGCTTGCCGGCGCAGGGCTTGCGCTTCGGCGGCGTGGCCGCGCCCGGCTTCGAGGCGGCTGAGGTCGAGCAGGATGGGCCACAGGCTCCGGCGCGAGCCGACTTGCTCGGCGGCGGTCCGGGCCTGAACCAAAGCCTCCCACGCCTCGTCGGCCAAACCGAGGGCCAGCAGAGCTTTGGCTTTGAGGTGCAGTGCGTCCGAAGCAAAGAAGTGAGTCTCAGTCCGTTTCAAATAGTCAATCTGCTCATTCATCAGAGTCAGGGCGCGTTGACTATCGTGATGCGCCAGAGCCAGCTCACCTTCGATCAACGGCATGAACATGGGGATGAACCAGCGCATGCCCTCTTTGGGCAATTTGCTTTTCAGGTCGCGCAGGGCGGCTTCGGCGGCGGCCAGATCGCCCTGGGTGAGGCGCAGGCGGGCCAGGGCCACAAAAGGGTAAGCGCGCAAGAATGGCAGTTGCACTTTCTCTTCTAAGGCTTGCGCCCGGCGGGCCAGGGCCAGCCCTTGCTCTACTGCGCCCAGGCTGGCATGTACCCAGGCCAGGTCGGTGGCCGGGATGATGCTGGCGAACAACAGGCCGGTCTGCTCGCCCAGCCGCATGGCTTCCTGCATGATCTGCATCGCCTGATCCGTCTCGCCCCGATCTAAATACACGTAGCTGATGTAGACGCGACTGCTGGCCTGGCCCCACTGGTTGTCAATGGCGCGGCTGATGCTCATGGCTTCATCGGCGGCGGCGACGGCCTGGTCGTAGTGGCCGGAAAGAATGTAGAAGTGAATGGAGAGCGAGAGGCTGTCGGCGAGCATGGGCCGGGTGCCAAGCTCGCGCCAAAGACTGATGGCTTCGGTCACCAACTCGTGAGCGCGCCCGCGCTGGCCGAGGGCCAGGTAGGGATAGGTGAGGTCGTTGAGGGTGAAGGCCAGTTGTTCGCGCATGTTCAGTTCGCGGGCCAGGGCCAGCGACCCTTCGCCGTAAGCCGCCGCTTGCTCCTGATCGCCGCCGCCCCACACAATCACCAGCATCAAGTTCCACAGCACGCGGCACTCGGCGGCGCGGTCGTTGAGGTCGCGGGCGAGGACCAGGGCCTGCTCCAGCACGGTGCGAGCCAGTTCAGGATTCTGAACCGGGTTGGGCGTGGCCAGCAATTTGGCCCGGGCCATGAGGGCGGCAAAGACCATCTGCCGGTCGTTGCGTTCGGCGGCCACTTTTTCCATCTCGTCGTAGTCGGCCAGGGCTTCGACATACATGGTATTCAATTCCAGCGCCCCGCCCCGGCTGAGGTAGAGGCGTGAAAGCTGTTCGGTGGAGGCTTCGCCGCGTTTGGCAACTTCGAGGGCGCGAGTGTAGTGTGCGGCGGCTTCGGCGTTGGCATACAAGCGGGCGGCGGCTTCGCCGGCCAGGGTGTAATACTTTTGCGCCCGCCCGTCGCCGGCTTCGTAAAAGTGATGGGCCAGCAGTGAGGCGTATTCTTCCAGCCGGTCGCCGAACAACTGCTCCAGCGTCTCGCCCACCCGGCGGTGAAACTCGCGGCGACGTTTGAGGAGGATGGAACTGTAGGCGGCTTCCTGAGTGAGGGCGTGCCGGAAGATGTATTCGATTTCGGGTTGGCTGGCCGCCTCTCGAATCAGCTCCGCCTTTTGCAGAGCGCCGAGTTGCTTGTCGAGTTCGTCGGCGGCTTCGGAGATTAGCTTGAGAACGCGGTAATAAAACGAGCGGCCAATGACCGCCGCCAATTGCAGCGTGCGGCGGGTTTCTTCTTCCAGCCGGTCAATGCGGGCCAGCAGGAGCGCCTGCAGGTTGCCGGGAATGGACAGGCGCAAGGCATCCACGTCGGTGGCGGCTCGCCAGTGGAGTCGGCCAGCGGCGTCGGCGTCACGCACCACCGCGCCGCTGTCAATCAGCATCCGCACCACTTCTTCGACGAAGAACGGATTGCCCTCCGATTTTTGCAGAATGGACTCGCGGAGTTTGGGCGGCAGGTCGGAGATCGCCAGCAGGCTGTTCACCAGCAAGCCGCTGTCTTCTGTCGAGAGCGGGCTGAGGGCGATTTCGGTATAGTAAGGCGCGTAGTCGGTTTCGGCTTTTTGTTTGACGGGCCAGGAGTGGGCCTGATGATCGGGGCGGAAGGCGCACAGGAACAGGATCGGCGCTTCGGCGACTAATTGGAACAGATGCTGAAGCAGTTCCACCGAGGCCGGGTCGGCCCAGTGCAGGTCGTCGAATACGAACGTGATCGGAGCATCCGCCGCCCAGGAGCGCCAGGCGTTAAGCATGACTTGAAACAACTCGCGCTTGAGTTGTTCGCCTTCAGCCGGCAAACGATCCGCGCCCCGCTCCACGGCCAGCATCACTTCCAAGACGCGGCGGGTGCGTTGGATTTGCTCGGGCGGGGCCGACAAGGCCTCCAGCGTCCGGGCAATCTTCTCGTGGATGGCATCCGGTGGGTCGCTCTCCAGCGCCCCGACCGACTGCCGCAAAATTTGTTGGAACTGGCCGTAGGGCCGCGTCGTGTCGTAGGAGACGCCTCGAGACTCGTTCCAATAAGCAGGCTGGCCGGTCGAACGGACGGCGGCTTCCCACAGCGCGCGCGTTTCGCTAAGGAGGCGGCTCTTGCCCAGCCCGGCTTCGCCCACCAAACAGACAATTCGCCCGCGCCCCTGACGCACTTCGTCTACGACTCGCCCGAGCGCTTGAAGTTCTTTGTCACGGCCAATCAACGGCGCGTTCAGGCCTTCGATGCCGCGCAGGCGGCCCGGGCTGGCCTTTGGCTTGATCACTTGATAAGCCGGAACTGGCTCGGCTTTGCCTTTGACTTCGATTCCGCCCAACGACTCAAACTCGAACAAGGGCGCGATCAGCTTGTGGGTGTGGCCGGAGATTTGCACCGTGCCCGGTTGGGCCGTCTGCTCCATCCGGGCGGCCAGGTTCACCGCGTCGCCCATCACCGTGTACTCCACCCGCAAATCCGAGCCGACTTCCCCGACCACCACCAGCCCGGTGTTGATGCCCACCCGCACATTGAAATCCAAGCCGCGCTCGCGTTTGATCTGCTCACGATAAGGCTGAATGCCTTCGACGATGTCCAGCCCGGCCAGCACCGCCCGCTGCGGATCGTCTTCGTGGGCAATCGGCGCGCCGAAGAAAGCCAGGATGGCGTCGCCCATCAGCCGGGCCACCGTGCCTTCGTAACGATAGACCGGCGAGATCAGGCGCTCGAACGCGCCGTTCATGATCTCGGCCCACTCTTCGGGGTCAAGCTTCTCGGCCATGGCCGTCGAGCCTTTCACATCGCAGAAAAGCACGGTGACAATGCGGCGTTCGCCTTCAACGTTGCGAGCCTCACCCCCCACCCCCAGCCCCTCCCCCCTCTCCTGTCGAGCTACACCGACAGGAGAGGGGGGAGGGGTGAGGGGCTGTCCACAATTGTGGCAGAACTTTGCGCCGGGGGCGAGTTGCGTGCCGCAGTTCGAGCAGGCGGCGGCCAGGGCGGCGCCGCAGTTCAAGCAGAACTTCGCGCTTTCGGGATTCGCAGTCTGGCAACTGGGACAGTTCATCGGGCTATATCAACGGCCTGTTTGCCGGGCCAGGCGGGAGATGGCGTCAATCAAGGTATCCATAGGCAGCGGTTTGAAGAGCACGTCGGTGGCGCCGGCGGCCACCACCAGGCGCACCTGGTTGGAGTCGCTGGCAGCGGTAACGACGACAATCGGCGTTTGATCGTCCCTTTCTCGAATCTCCTTGAGCACGCTCAGGCCGTTACGTCGAGGCAAATTCAGGTCGAGCAGGATCAAGTCGAACGACTGTTTGAGGGCCAATTCCAGGGCCTCATCGCCATCGGCCGCGCTCTGAACGCGGTTGCCCAACAGGTTCAAGGCCTCCGTCCAAACCGCGCGCAAGTCAGGCTCATCTTCGACAATTAGCAAATAAGCCATAGTGCCTCTCCGCCTAAAGTTGAAGCGCATTGTAGGCCTGAGCGGAGCGAGTCGCAACAGGCAATTTGTTCCGCTAAAAACAGAAGCCGCCAATTGGCGGCTTGGTGTCATAGGATTTGAAACAGCTTTCAGCCTTTTTTGTCTTCGTTGTCCCATGTTTTGACGACGAGGCGAAAAATGTCCGACTCGGTGATGATGCCGACCAACTTGCCCCCGTCCACGACGGGCAGACCGGCGATTTTATTTTGGAGCATGAGCCGGGCCGCTTCGCGAATGGTGGTCTCCGGGGAAACCGTCAGCGGATCCCGATGCATGATCTTGTCCAACGTCAGTTTGGCTAGCAGGTAGTTCAATTCATAAATGCTCAGCGAGGTGGCCTCCGAAGGTTCGGCCCCGCGAATGTCGCCGCGCGTGACAATGCCAACCAGTTTGTCGCCGTCCAACACCAGCAGGCGGCGAATCTTTTTCCCGGTCATTAGCTTGTGCGCTTCGGGCAGGGTGGTGTGAACATTGGCTGTGACGGGGTTGGCCGTCATCCAGTCTCGAACAAAAATGTTTTTCATAGTGATGCCTCCTATGACCATCTTAGTTCGCCTGTTTTGCGCCAGATAGTGTGCAGTGTCACTGCCGCGCAAGATTATCGTCACCGCCCGGCTTGCCGCCACGTCACCCGATCATGGACAGATGTCATAGTCTGTCATGTATCGCTAAAAAGAAAGTCACCCGGAATCAATGTGCTTTGATACTACAAGCGAGGGCTGGTTCTCCCATAATAAGGGTCATAAAGGTCAATCAAATCTAAATAGCCGAATGGCTATCAAAATCAATTTCATGGAGGATACAATGGCTACAATGCTCAATCGTAAAGGTGAAGTTATTCAAGACCCGCCGCTGGTGCAGAAGTTGTTCACCGACTCGCGCGCCGGCTGGCTGTGGCTCCTGCCCCGGCTGTGGCTGGGCTGGCAGTGGATTGACGCGGCCTCGCACAAAATCAGCGAACCCAAGTGGGTGCAGACCGGTGAGGCCCTCAAGGGCTTTTGGATGAACGCGGTGAAGATCCCTGAAACGGGCCGCCCGCCGATCACTTTCGAGTGGTATCGCGCTTTCCTTCAAATGTTGCTGGACGCCGAGGCCTACACCTGGTTCGCCAAGCTGGTGTCTTACGGCGAACTCCTGATCGGCATCGCCTTGATCATCGGCGCGTTCACCGGCATCGCCGCCTTCTTCGGCGGTTTCATGAATTGGAATTTCATGATGGCCGGCTCGGCCAGCAGCAACCCCATGCTGTTCGTCATCGCCGTCGGCCTCATCCTGGCCTGGAAGGTGTCGGGCTTCGTCGGCGCAGATTTCTTCCTGCTCCGCTGGGTCGGCACTCCGTGGCGCGGCCTGAAACCCGTCGAGGCAGTTCCAACACCTGTTGGCGACTGAGCGACTTTACAACTGAATAAGAAAAGCAGGGCCGCGAACTTGTGTCGCGGCCCTGCTTTTTGTTTTGAACCGAACGCTCTACCCGCCGCACTCTTTCAGCACTTCCTGCGCCGTAGTCATTTCAGACGACGGCAGTTTGTCGAAGATTTCCACGGCGCGGCGGGCGTAGGGCAGGCCTTCGCCGGGTCGGCCCTGCCGGGCGAGCGCCTTGGCCAGCCGCCAACAGTTATAGGCGATGAAGAGTTGATGGCCCATCATCTCCGTCAACTGCAAGGCCTCGCGGGCGAGCGTTTCGGCGGCGGCCCAGTCTTCCCGCTTCAACAAGAGTCCGGCCAGCGTCCCTTTGTTGGTGGCAATACTTTCTTTATAGCCAATGGCTTCGGCAATACGCAACGCTTCGCGGTAATGGCCCTCGGCGGCCTTCAGGTTTCCAGCCTCCTCCTCAACCCAACCCAGGTCGTTCAAGCCGACAGCCACGTATTCATTCTCCGGCGTTTGACGGCTGGCAAAAGCGATCATCTCCTGGAATGTGGCAATGGCAACCGGGTAATTTTCTGCCAACTGATGCCCCTTGCCTCGCAGACGAATTGCCAACACTTTCTCCAGCGAATTGCTTCTGGCCCAGTGCATCTCCGCCCGGTGAGCGCAATCCAGCACTTCACTTGCCTGTCCTCGCAGGCGATACACCCAGCCGGCGTTGTAAGCCCGCCGCCCGGCGCTGTCGCTGTCTCCGGCGCTGGCGGCGCGTTGCTCGGCTTGCAGGCTGAGCGCCAGCCACTCGTCCCACGGCCCAAAGAAATTCAGGAAACGGTTGAGGGCCTCGCACAGCGTTTGCAGGCGCTCATTTTCGCCGGCCAGAAAGAGCGGCAGGGCGGCGGTAATACGGGGCCACTCGGCGGCCAGCACCGGCAGGCGCACGTAGTTCCGAAAATCGCGGAAGTCGCCCTCCAGCGCCAGGGTATACACGCCTTCCATCAAACGTTGGGCCGTCTCGGCAATAATCTCTGGATGCTTGCGCCGCAGGAACATGGCCGCCAGCGGCGAGAGCATATACTCTCGCGCCTCGTCATCGCCGATCAGAAGCGCCCGATCCGAAAGGTCTTCGATCTCAGTCTCCACAGCCACTTCGGGGAGCGCGGCGATCTCGGCGATCCATTTGATATGCGCCGGATGGGTGAAATGGCACAGCGCGGCCAGCACGGCCATTTCGCTGTCGGTGAAGGTGTTGAACAGATCGCCAAAGATGTGCTCAAGCGGGTCGTTGCCCGACGGCGCGGCTTCCATATACTTGCCCGCCTGGACGATGGTTCGGCACCGGCTTCCGGGCCGGCCCAACTGCCCGGCCAGCCACTCGATGAGCAGAGGGTTGCCCTGGGTGATCTCATATAACTGCTGGCGCTCGGCGTCGCTGGTGCGGGCCAGCAACGGGTTGCGCTCGGAAAGCTTGGCAATGAGTTTTTGCGCATCCTTCAACTTCAGACGGTCGAGCCGGATGATTTCGGCGGCCACGTCCACCCGGCGGCGGCTGGTGACGATGCCTTTGCACGACCGGGGCAGGCGCCGCAAAAATTGAAAGAGCCGCTCTCGCTCCTGCTCCTCAAACGTCTCCACATTGTCAATGACCACCAGCGCCTGACGGTTGGCGAGGGCGCGGCGCACTTCGTTGGGGCGGTCATTCGGGTTGCCTTTGGCGATCTCGTCTTCGCCCAGTTCGCGGGCCAGTTCGGCCAGCAAAGCCATGTAGTTGATGAGCATGAAGTCTTCCAACTTTTGCTCGCCGTGTGGAGTCAATTCCCGAATCTTGGCCGAGAGATAAATCTTGGTCGGGAAGTTCCGGTCAAGAGCCAGGTGCCCGGCCCGAATAGCCAGAGCCGTCTTGCCAATCCCGCCCGCGCCGTCAATCAGCACCCCCCAGCCCACCGATTCCGGGTCAAGCGCCTCGGCGATGCGCGCCAGTTCTTCCTCGCGGCCAAAGAAATAGGGCTGGTGCGGCAGTTCGGAGCGGCGGGCTTGCTGGGCCAAAATATTGAAAGTCGTGGTGATTTTATCGCGGCCCGTCACGTCCCCGCTTCCAACGGTGATACTGCTCTCGTTGCCAGTCTCGATGCCGCCCTCAAATTTTTCATCCATGGCTTGCCTCGCCCCTAACATTCTACTGCCAGAGATGCAAAAGGACAAAACGGGAAGAAAGTAATGCCTTATAATCAGCGCCCATGAAGTCCATTAGCTTTGACCGCGCCGCCGACAACTACGACTCCACCCGCGGCTTCCCGCCCGGCGTGGGCGACCTGGTGGCCGAAGCCGCCATTGAATTGATGGGGCAACAGGCGCGAGCGCTTGAAGTCGGGATTGGCACCGGGCGAATTGCCCGGCCTCTGCTGGCGCGAAACGTTCACGTCACCGGCCTCGACCTTTCGCGCAAGATGATGGGCCGGTTGCTGGAGACTCTACCTCCCGACTCCCACCAACCGGCGCTGATCGAAGGGGAAGCCGTCTCTCTGCCTCTGGCCGGCTCTACCTTCGACGCCGTCATCTCCGTTCACGTCTTTCACCTCATCGCCAACTGGCGCGCGGCGCTGGCTGAAACACGAAGGGTGATAAAACCCGGCGGCGTCTTTCTCTCCGGCTACGACTGGCGGCCCGATGACTCGCCCGGCGCGGCTATTCTTGAAAAGTGGCGGGAGATTGTGCAAGCGTCTGGCATTGAAGCGCGCCACCCGGGCGTGCACGACTTTGCCGACGTGAAAGCCACATTCATCGAATCGGGGGCGACGATGGAGGAGCGGAGCGTGGGCCAGTGGACGACGACGCGCACCCTGGCTCGGCAGATCGAAACCATCGAACACCGCACCTGGTCGTCCACCTGGAACGTGCCCGACGATTTCTTCCCGCGTTGTCTGGCCGAGTTACGCGAGTGGGCTATTGCCCGCTACGGCAATTTAGATCAAGAATTTACCGTCCCGCACAAATTTATCTGGCAAGCCTTTCGTTGAAGATAACGTAGAGAGAAGATGATCAAAGAATTCAAATGCCCCACCTGCGGCGCGCCGCTCGACTACAAAGGCGGCTCCGACCTGACCATCCGTTGCGCCTTTTGCGGCACGTCCGTCATCGTGCCCGAAGAATTGCGAACCGCCAGCGTCCCTGAGCCGCCCGCGCCCGACCCGGCCCCGCGCACCCTCGGCCAACTCCCTCAATGGGCCGAAATCGCCCAACTGGTTCGAGACGGCAAAAAGATTGAAGCCATCAAGCTGTACCGCGAGCTAACCGGGGCCGGCCTCAAAGAATCTAAAGATGCGGTTGAAAAACTGGCCGAGGGCCGGGTGGTCGAAGTCGCCAACTACGCCATTATTCTTGACCAGCCCAATCTGACACCCGCAGACGCCAGTCAGGCCGAGAAAATTCAGCGGATGGGGCAACTCCTGCAGGCGGGCAACAAAATCGAAGCCATCAAAATTTATCGCCAAATGTTTGGCGTGGGCTTGAAAGAAGCCAAGGACGCCGTCGAGAGACTTGAAACAACGCTCGGCACGCCCGGCGCATTCGATCTTCATCCCCCGGAAGTGACAACTACCACGACACGACTCACCACCACCCGCACTGTCAGCAACATTGAACCCTCAGGCACATCGTCGCGCGGTTGCCTGATTGTGGTTGCCCTGCTGATCGTGGCCGCCGTCGTCGCCTGGTTCGCCTTCAACGCCAACGGCGGCGATAATCGCATTGTCGCCTTCCTTCGGACTCTGTCTCCCACCGAAACGGCGGTTCCCACCCGCGTTCTTCCAGCAACCGAAGCGCTTCCGGCCACCCCGGCTCCCACTGACATCCCAAAACCTACGGCCACCCCGGAGCTTACCGACGCTTCCATTCTCGTCGGCGACCGGGGCACCCTGCCCGGCCAGTTCAACGATGCCCGAAGCATCGGCCTCGACGAGGCCGGCAACATCTACGTTGGCGAATACGTCGGCGGCCGGATTCAAGTCTTCGACGAGAGCGGCACGTTCATCACACAGTGGCGGGTCGGCGATGAAAACGGGTTCGTCCGCCGAATGACGGTTGCCCCTGAGGGAATCGCCTACGTCGTCTACAACGGCAACATCCTCAAATATGAAGGGATGACCGGCGACCTGTTGGGGCAGATTGACTACGACGGCGGCCAGGGATTCCAGGATGTAGCCGTCACCGCCGGGGGCGGCCTGGTGGCCACGTGGAACCGGGACTGGCAGGGTGGCCTGTTTGTCAACTTTAACGAGAGTCAGGACGATATTGTGATCTTCGATGCCGGTGGCAACGTAGTCAACATCATCGGCAAAGCGTTGAGCGAAGCCGCCAGCGGCAACGCTGAACTCGACACCTCGGTGGCGGTTGACGGCTCGGGCAACATTTATGCCAGCGGCTCACTCAACCCCGGCATCTTCAAATTCTCGCCGGAGGGAAAATTTCTCGACAAGTTTGGCGAGGAGCAGGCAGGCTATGTTCAGGCGATGGCGATTGATTTTCAGAGCCGTCTCTTCGCTTCGGCGTCTGGCGAGATTCTGATCTTCGACGCCGAGGGTCGTTACCTCGACTCCATTGACGCCTCGCCCGGCGACATGGTCTTCAACGAGGACGATGTGCTTTACACCATTGACGATCCACAGGTGATCAGGTACGTCTTGAATCGGTAAATGTAAGGATTGATGAACCGTCGTGAAGCTGAGGCGCTGGGCAGGAGACTCGCCGGGCTTGTCGAATCTGAACGCATCGAGGCGGCTTATGCTTTGCTCGCGCCCGTGCTTTCGCGCCGCACACCTTTCACCGTCTTAGATCGGATCGGCGAAACGCTCGGCGGCGGTTCACTGCCTGCCGTCAACGCCTTCCTCGATCACGTTGCGGCGCACAAGACTCTCGGCGGCTGGCCGGTGATTGCCACCGCCCTGCGCGGGCAACTGACGCGCGACCTCCCCG
The DNA here is from genome assembly GCA_016197225.1 of Chloroflexota bacterium. Taxonomy (NCBI): domain Bacteria; kingdom Bacillati; phylum Chloroflexota; species Chloroflexota bacterium. The sequence continues at coordinate 91 of JACPWC010000072.1, read as the reverse complement.
GCGCGTTCGAGCGTTGCCAACGCCATGTGATCACCGCCGACATTTGGTATGGCGCCGACATTCTGGGCGAGCGCGTGCCCGGTCCGGCGCT